>NC_009660.1 GCF_000017305.1 Kineococcus radiotolerans SRS30216 = ATCC BAA-149
TGATGGCTGCTCACGGGCCCGGTCAGCAGGTCCTCGGCGTGCTCGGCCAGCAGGTGCCGGGCCAGGGTGCCCACCTGGTCGGTGGCGGCCACCACGACGTTGCGGTGTTCCTCGGCGGCGGCGATGCGCCGGCGGGCGGCCAGCAGGTCGTCGGCGGCGTTGGCCGGCACGTCCTCGCCGGCCAACAGCGCCTGAGCGCCGGCGTGCACCAAGGCGGCGGTGTCGATGCCCGGCGTGGTGGTCATGGACGCCAGCTGCGCCATGCCGCGCTGCCAGGCGCGGGTGGCGGTCAGCAGGTCGGTCGGGGCGGCGTCGGCCAGGTGCTCGGCCACCGCCTGCAGCGCGGTGGCGGTGTGGCGGCTCACCTGCTGCGGCACCGCGCGCATCGTCGCGGTGGGGATCGGGGCGGGGGTGGTCTCGGTGGTCATGGTGTCTCCAGGTCTCAGAGGACGATGCCGGTGTGATCGCCGCGAGGGCGGGGCTCGGGTTCCCAGGGCTTGGCCGGCGGGCCCTGCGGCGGGGTGGCCAGCTCGCGCAGCTGCGCGGCGATGGCGTCCTGGACGCGCTGCTGCAGCGCCTGCGCGGCCTGGCTGGCGGGGTCGGGCGTGACCGCCTCGGTGACCGCCGCAGCCGCCGAGCGGATGGCGGCCTCGGTCGCCGCCATGGTCGTGGGGTCCACCACCGCGCGGTTGCCCGGGGGCAGGGCGGCCACCATCGCCTCGGCGTGGGCGCGCACGGCGGCGGCACGCTCAGCCCCAGGCCCGTCCTCGCGGCCGGACGCGCTGCGCATCACCGCCGGCGCCGGCGGCATGGGCAGTGGCGACTGGCCCAGGGCCTGGCGCATCGCGTTCACCTTCATGGCCACCAGGTAGGGGTGGTCGGGGGGCAGTTCCTGCGGCATCAGTTCTCCAGGTAGCTGCTGAGCGAGATCACCGAGGCGTCGTCCTCGGTGGGGGCTGCGGTCGGCAGGTGCCACCGCAGGCGTTCGCGCGCCAGGGCGGACAGGCCCAGGCGGTCCTCCAGGGCGCGCAGCTCGGCCATGCGCTTGGCACCGGCTTCATCGCCACGTGCGATGGCGGTGCGCAGCAGGACCACGCGCACCGTCACCGCCAGGTCGGCGGCGGGGTCCCACTGGCTGGCCATGGGCGAGGACCACAGCAGCCAGAACTCGGCCACGGCGTCCTTGCCGGCCTCGCGCACGACCTCGGGCACCTGCTGGGGCCTGGACCAGTTCGGCGCCGTTCCCAGCACCGGCAGATCGGTCCACCCGGCCGGGCGGCGGTGGCTACGTGCGTCACGGGGCAACATGCGTGTGCTCTCCTGCCTGTTCTCGGTGTTCCTGAACCCCTGGGGGACCTCAGCAGCGCGACCGCGCAGAAGCCCACCCCTGCGCTGGCTGCGCCCCTCGGGACCTCGCCTTGATGCCCCCACCCGCCCCTGTACGCCCGGCTGACGGGCCCGCGGCACCTCGCCGGTGTCCCAGGACCCCGGCGAACCCCGAGCCCTCAACGAGGCGTTCACGCGCGACCCCCGGCCCCGGCCGAGATGGCGAACCGGCGAGGGCGGCGAGCACGGGCAGCCGCAGCGCAGCGCGAGCACACTCCCCGGCAGCGGTCGGGGTCGCGCGGGTCGATGCCCAACGCACGCAACGTCGGCGCCGGCACCGGGTGCGCGATGACCGCGACGCACGGTCCCGAGCCACAGCGGCAGCAGGTGGGGTCGATGGCGACCACGGCCTGCAGCAGGCCCGGCTCGGGCACCTGCTGGCGACGGCGGTACAGGTTCACTGGTCGTCCTCCACGGTGTCCTCGGTGGGTGGTTCCCGGTGGTTCCCGGGTGGTTCCCCGGCGGTTCCCGGAACCACCCAGCCAGAGCCCTCCAGGTGGTTCCCCGGTTCCCCGGTACTAGACGGGGAACCGGGAACCACCGGGGCGGCACCACCCTCGGACCCACCTGCAGGGCTCAGGTGGTTCCCGCCGTCGAACTGGTCACTGCGCGGGTCCTGCGCCTCGCGGTAGCTACGCACCGAGCGGTGCAGCTGTGAACGGCCGGGGCCGGGGGTCGCCGCCACGTAGCCCTCGGCCACCAGGGTCGCCAACGCCTGGCTGCGGTACTGGGGCCGCCCCCGCATCACGTCCGTGTCCTTGGTGAGCAGGTTCGTGGTCAAGGGTTCGGGGCTGGCCTCCAGCACCTTGGACAGTCGTTCCATGTACCCCGTCAGCCGCGACCCGCCACCGCTGTGGCCGACGCCGGGGCCGTCGTCCTCGCCGCTCTCACCACCGACTGCTGGCGGGTCCACCACCACGCGGATGGCCTCGCCGTCGCTGGAGTCCACCGAGACCCGCGCGACCTCGGCGGTGCGGTCGCTGGCCCGCCACGGCATCGCCGCGTGCGGGCGCACCCCGCCGGGGCGGTCCTTGGCCACGCGCACCACCACCAGCCCGCGCATCCCACGCCCCAGCGGCAGCTTGGGTTCCACGATGTAGGCGGCGTCGCAGGCGGCGAGCTTGGCCTGGCTGCCGATGGCCCAGCGCCCCCGGGTGTCGCGGTCCTTGGTCACGTGGTCGATCAGCACCACGGCCGCGCCAGTCTCGCGCGCGATGCGCCGGGGCACCCCACGCATCCACGCGGTCACGTCGTCGCCGTCCTTGGAACTAGCCCCGGCCAAGCCCAGGAACTCCGTCACCCCGTCGATCACCACCATGTCCACCGGCTGCGCCAGCAACTGCTGCCACGCCTGCGCCTCGCTGAGCACCCCGGGGCTGACCTCAGGGCGCACGTAGCGGAACCGTTCACCCGTCAGCACCTCGGCCGGGGCCCCCATCGCCAGCAGCCGGGCCACGACGTTGCCGGGGGTGTCCTCACCGTCGATGTAGACCGCGCTGCCGCCGGCGGCCAACACCCGGGCGACCTCGGCCTGGGCCAGCAAGCTCTTGCCGCTCTCGGGTTCACCGGCCAGCGAGTGGACCCGCCCGGCGTACAGCAACCCCACCCCGTCGGTACGCGGCATGAACTCGGCCACCGGCACCACGTGCTCGCCGGCGACGACCGCCGCCAGGTCCACCGGCGCCCACGTAGCGCGTACGGGTTCGCCGCCGTCCTCTCCGGCGTGCGGGCCGGTGTCCTCCCCGCTGTCCAGGCCGGCGTTCTCGCGGCCACGTTCGGCATCGGCGGTCACGTCGTGGCGGTGCTGCAGGAGTGCGAGGGGCAGCGCCGCCGCCGGCAGCGGTGAGGATGCGCGGCTGCCCCGGCGCTGCACGTGGCGCTCCTGCAGCACCGCCACGACGTGGGCGGGGATGCCGAACGTGGCCGCACCGGGCACCCCGTTCAGCGCCGGCTGCAGCTTGTGGCAGAACGCGCTGAGGTCGCCGCCGAACCCGGCGAGGTGGGACAGCAGCCGGGGCACGTTCAGGCCCACCCCGGTGGGCAGGTCGGCGTTGTCCGACCAGTTCACGAACACGTCGTGCCCGTCGTGCCCGCTGTGACCCGACACCGGGTTGGACGGGTTGCCCGGCCGGCGCCACTGCAGTTCGCCGGTGGGGCTCTGGGCCACCGCGGTCCAGCCCGCGGCCTCCAGGACCTCGCGCACGCTGAGGTGCGCGGCGAGGGTCTCCAACAGGTTGGTGCCCCCGCCGGTCTCGTCGGCGAGGAAGCGCCCGGTGTTGGTGGTCGGCGCGCTGCGCGCCGGGGCGCCGACGGAGAACGCCGACGGCGGCGTCCTGGACACCGACACGGGGTGGCGGGCGTCGAGGTCGGCGCTCCACTGCTGGAGGTGGGCGAGGGTGTAGCGGGGGCCGTCGGCCAGCAGGATGCGCCGCAGCACCGGGCGCCGCCCGGGCTTGCGGCTCACCGTCCCCGCGGCGCCGAGGACCCGCGCGAGGTCGTGGGGCTTGGGGTCGTAGACGAACCCCTGGGCGGCGAACCCCCGCGCCACGCCCTCCCCGAGCCGGCGCAGCAGAGCAGCGACCGCGGCGCGGTTGCCGTCGTCGATCAGCTCGGGGTGCTCCAGCAGGAGGTAGGGGTGCTGGCCGTGGCCGCTGTCGACCAGCAGCGACGGGGGCGGCAGGACCTGGGAGAACAGCTGCGCCAGCTGTTCGCTGTCGCGCGGCAGCACCAGGCCGTCTTCGCGTTCGGGGGTTTCGTGCGCCAGCAGGGTGTCGCCGTCGAACCACGCCCCGGGCAGCACCGCCGAGGCGGTGTCACCGCCTCGGCCGCGCTCGGGACGCTGACGCTGCGAGCACACCCGCAACCAGACACTGCTGGCCGCACTACTCCAGCTGGAGGCGATGGCCTCGGCCTGCTCCGCGGTGTCCAGGTGGACCGTCCACGGCACCGCACGGTCGGGGAAGGCACCCGTCAGCGAGACCAGGAAACCGGGCGGCACCAGGCTCTGGACGTGCTGCAGGAACTGCGCACCATCGTGTTGCGGCAGGTAGCTGACCGGCTCCACCGCGCTCACGCCCTGGCCCCCGTCTTGCGCTGCAGGCAGCTGGGGCACAGCCGGTAGAGCACGGCCAGCGGCCCGTAGAGCACCCGGCCGATGCCGGCGACGGCGGGGGCGTGGCACTGGTCGCACTCGGCCCGGGCGCCCGGCAGGGCCTGCAGGGCGGTCTCGCATTCGGGGCGGCGGCAGGCGTAGACGTGGGCCCCCCAGGCGCAGGTCGTGAGCATCCCGGGGCCGCGCACGTGGGCGCACCACCGTTCCTGGGCCTGCCCGCTCGCCACGGCGATGCCGGCGGCGGTCAGGGCGGCGACCATCCACAGCGGCGGGGTCTGCAGTTCCTCGGCGCGGGGGTGCTGCAGTTCACGCTCGGCCTCGGCGTCGGCCTCGCGGAACAGGGCGTCCAACTGGTCCAGCCAGGCGGTACGCGCGGGGTCGGTCGGGTCGGCGGTCATCACGCCACCGCCCCGGCCGCGGTGACCTCGGCTAGGGCTGCCTCGCAGTCCTGCGCAGCGACCGGGGCCAGTTCCACCAGGGTGATGGAGACGGGGTGGCGCTTGGCCAGGGCACGGTCGCGGGCACGCTGGGCAGCCGCCAGCGACAGCAGGAGGCGCTGGCGGCGGTGGCCCTCGGGGAACCAGGTCGTCACCAGCAGCGCGAACCGCGCGGGCGGGGCGAGTGTGGAGACGCTGGCGGTGCTCGCCGGCGCGGTGCTGGTCGCGTTCGCACTGGCGGTGGTCGGCACCGGGCGGCGTCGGCGGCTCACGCGGTCATCAGGTCGGTGAGGGGCACGCCGTAGGCCGCGGCCATGCGCGCGGCCACGTCGATGCGCGGCTGGACCTCGCACCGTTCGTAGCGGCGCAGCATCCCGGCCGACTGGCCGGTGTACTGCGCCACGGTCTCGCGGGACAGCCCCGCGCCCTCGCGGGCCCGGCGGGCGGCGATGCCGTCCCAGCGCAGGCGCACGGGCCCCTCGGCCGAGGTGGCGGCCTCGGGGCTGGTCTGGACGGACGACGGCACGACGACCTCCACCGTTGATCGGGACGACGACGCCCGGACAGGCGCCGTGCGCGCATCAGCCCGCCAGCGGTGGCCCCGAGGGGAGATCGCCGAGCTAGTCAGGGCGGGGCGGGACCCACGGGTGCGGTGCGCGGCCTCGCGCCCTGCACCGCACCCGCCCCTGACCCACGCCCATGCAGCGCGTGACTGGACGGTGGCATGTAGTCACAGAATGAGCAACCCCGTCTGGGCATGTAATCCGTTGCGGGAGAAGCACATACGTGTGCCAGAAAGATTGATTACGTTGCAGCGCAAGGAGTTCGCCTGTGGATAACGTGCTCACGATTCGTTCAAATTCCCTGGGACACAACGCGTCTGGCACACACATGTGATTCGTCAGGAGCACCGGCGCCGGGCGTTCGCCTCGCGCAGGGCGGCGAGGGCGTGCTGCGCGATGGGGGGCAACACCGCCGAGGCGGTCTGCCGCTCGGCGGCCTCAGCGGCACGCCGAGCGCGCACCGCCTCCAGGCGCTGCTGCTGCGCCGCATGGCCGGCCAGGGCCCGCTCCAGCCCCATGGCGTCGATCAGCTGCCCCCACGCCTTCAGGCGCCAACGCAGGACCGCCACAGGGTGCTCGGGGGTCGTCGCGGCGGTGCGCAGGCTGCCGTCCGGGGCGTGGCCCACGACGTAGACCACCTGGTCCGGGGTCAGCTCCAGCAGGCCGGCCTGGCGCAGCAGGCTGGCCAGCCACGGCGTGGAGACCGCCAGCAGCTCGGCCAGCCAGGGCAGGTGCTCGGCCTCGGCCAGGGTCTGCGCCCGGTGGCGCACCTTGGCGGCCAGCAGCAGCTGATCGGTCCTGGTCTGGCCTCGCGTCGGTGATCCATCCCGGCGCAGCCGCCGCCTGGCCAGGTCGTCGTCCCGGCGTGTCGCTGCACGTTCTGCCACTGCGATCCGGGTATCGCGCACCCGCGCGTGGGTGATCTTGTTCCCTCTCTCTGTAGAGAGAGGGGGGGTGACATTTCGTAGAATCCTGTTCTGCGGCAACACCTCTGCAGAGGTCTGCTGGGGTGCGTCAGCGGGGTCCACCGGGATGGTCAGGGCGTAAACGGCGCAGCGGTTGCCGTCCTGGCCGGCGGCCGGGTGGTGCCCGCCCCGGGTGCTGGGGGTGCTGCCGTGCTCCAGGACGACCAGCAGCCCCAACGCCTCCAGGCGGGCGCGCAGGCGGGCCACGGTGCGCTCGGTCAGGCCTAGCTGGTCAGCGGCCTTGGTGCGCACCAGGGTCGTGGTGCCGTCGCCGCGTGCGCTCTTGGCCAGCAGCCAGGCGTAGGCCAGCAGGTGCTCGCGCAGGTCGCGGCGCCCGGCCTCGGCCGTGATGACCTCACGCACGTGGCGCCACCAGGCCGGGGCGTGCCGGCGCCGGCGGAGGCGCCCGGCGGCGTGCGGCGAGGTGGGCAGGTCGTGGTCGCGGGGACCGTGCTGGACCTGGAGCGAGGGGGCGGCGCTGCGGTGCGCCGTGGCGAGCACGTCAGGCGGCCGTCAGCCGTCCCGGCGAGGTGTCGGTAGGGCTCGGGGGCCCCGTCCAGGTGTCGTTCCGGCCACGGAAGCGTGTCAGGGACACCCTGACACGCCGAGGGGGGCGCGTAGTTCTCGCGCCGGCAGGGGTTCCCTGCTTACTCTGGTCCTGCACCGCTGCTCCCGAGGGGCTACTCGTGAGTTGTGGAAGGGCCCTCGTTGTTGACGCAACGGGGGCTCTTGGCTGTCCGGGGTCGGACAGGTGCCCTGACCCTGCCCGCGATCACGCTTGGGACCTACGCGACACGCCGCACGTCAGGGCAGGGTGGTCCACCACGACGAAGGCCCTGGCGCCGGCTGCAGTCCGGTCACCAGGGCCTCATCTTATTTAGCTCTAAAATACTTTATAACTTCCAGAATTTGGGCAATCAATTCTGGTGAAACTGGCCCAATATGTTCAATCGCTTTAAGGCTCAATTGAAATGCCATATAGATTAGTAGTAGAAATACGCCTTCAATTCCCATAATAGTTATCCTTTTCGTTAGTTGAATTACATTATTCCTCGGCCAAAGGAGATTACATCTTAGCACGCCGACCATGATCACGTCAAGTCCAAGGAAAGCCAACGTGTTGTGCCACAACGAATCTCGACGCCTTTAAATCAATTGTTTAAACTGCGATAAAGCGTGGCCCGACTGACCCCCAGCGCCTCGGCGGTCTCGCGGACGCTGTGGGCCTCGCCGGCGAGCATCGCGCGGGCGGCGGCGATCTTGGCTGGCGTCATCACCGTGGGTCTGCCCCCGCGCCGGCCTCGGGACCGCGCCGCTGCCAGCCCGGCCTCGGTTCGCTCACGCACTAGGTCGCGCTCGAACTCGGCAAGAGCGCCAAAAAGGTGCAGCACCAGCCGGCCGGTGGCCGTGGTGGTGTCGATGGACTCGGTGAGGCTGCGGAAGCCCACGCCTCGGGCGGCCAGGCCGTCCACGACCTCCAGCAGGTGCCGCAGCGACCGCCCGAGGCGGTCCAGGCGCCAGACCACCAGGGTGTCCCCCGGGCCCATCCCTTGCAGCGCGACCTCCAGCTGTGGCCGGCTGGTCAGCGCCCCCGACGCCATGTCGGTCAGCACCTGGGCGCAGCCAGCGGCTACCAGGGCGTCCTGCTGCAGGGCGGCATCCTGGTCGCCGGTGCTTACCCGGGCGTAGCCGATCAGCCGGCCGGTGGTCGTCAGCGTCGTCATGAGCGCGGACCCTGCCACCTGTCTCAGACGCCGTGGCCGTCAACGCAGCGTTGCGGACACGGGTTGTGCGACGGCGTGGCGCGGTGGCCGGGCGCGTCGCACCAGTTGTCTCGCAACCGAGCGGTTCTGAGACGCCCGGAAGGGCCCATGTGACTGCCACAGCCGGGGCACCCATTCACCGTGCAGCTGGCGGTCGGCAGCAGGTCGGCCCCAGCACGACACCGGATACCTACCGAGAGGCACGACCATGCAGAACAAGATCACGACCGCGCAGAACGCCGACCGCAACGACCAGCGACTGGTGGCCACCATGACCAAGCTGGCGCCGGCCATCGCGCGCCAGCTGACCCGCAAGGCCAGCCAGCGCACCCCCGACCGCGTGGAGGTGTTCGTGACGCTGCTGTGCGACCGCCTGCGCCCTGGCCGCGAGAACCGGCTGAGCGTGCGGGATGCGTGGGAGGCCAGCGGCCTGGCGACCCGCTAGGCCAGGCCGCACCGCCGCCGGCCGCCGGCCGCCGCAGTCGCTCACCACGGCTGCGGCGGCGGGGCGCCGGGCATGATGCCGTCATGCCCGTGACCTACCGTGCCGCTGCGGTGCGCCCGAGGTCGCCCCGGCCAACCTGCGCCAGACGGCACCCTGACCTCATGCAGCAACGTCGGCTGAACATGGGCCCCAAGCGCAAGGCGTGGGGCGTGGAGCGGGTCACCATCCGTGGCCGGGACCGTGGCCTGGAGTACCGCCAGCGGGTGATGCGAGTACGCATGCCCGGCTGGGGCAGCTGGCTCAACATCCCGCTGGGGCGTCGTGTGTGGGTGCACGACTACACCCACCTAGGACCTGGCGGTCTCTGACCTGCATGTTTACATGCATACATGCCATCTTGCTGACCTGCAGGCATGTCTGCATGCAGGAATGTCAGCCGTCGTGGCGCTCTAGGTACTCGCTCAGCGCGGCGGCGGTCAGGGCCTGCACGGTGGTGTCGTTCTCGGCCGCCCACCGCTTGACCCGCCGGCGCAGCGTGGGGTCCATGCGCACGCTGAACATGGGCAACGCCGCCGCCGGCTGACCTGCCGGCGCAGCCGGGCTGGTGACGGGCTCGGCCACCGACTCGGCAGCCGGCGCGGACTCAGGTGCAGGCGCGGCGTCAACGGCATCCGAGGGCGCGGGGTCGAACCCGGGCAGGAACGGGTCCTGCAGGTCATTACCGGCCAGCGCTGCTGCCGGCGCCGGCGGTGCGACGGGGTGCACAGCGGCCGGGGCCTTGCGCAGCGCGGTCTTGGGGGCGGGCTTGGCCATCAGGACACCTCCACGGTGCTCGGGGTGCTCAGGGTCTGCAGGGCCAGGACGCGCTCGGCCAGGGCGTCGTAGACCTCGGCCACGGGCTTGCCGTCCGCGCCGTAGTCAGCCACCGAGGCGGCAGCGCCCATCGCCGCCGCCACCACCGCGCGGGCGGGCACGTAGGGCTCCCACACGGCCGCGCCGTAGACCTCGGCCACCTCGGCCACGCGCAGCGCCGACTCGGTGGTGCGGTTCTGGTGGTTGACGACGATGCCGGCCAGCTGCAGCTTGCGGTTGTAGTGCTCGGCCACCACGTCCCGGGTGCGCAGGACGTTCTCCACCCCGCGCAGGCTCGCCGCCGAGGGCTCGGTGACGACCACCACGTGGGTGGCGGCCACGAACCCCAAGACGACCAGCCGGCCAATACTCGGAGGGCAGTCGATCAGCACTACGTCGTAGCCGCTGAGCCCGTCCAGGGCCTTGGCCAGGCGGAACTCGCTGCCGGGGGACAGGTCGGTCTCGCGCTCGGCCAGGTCCAGCGTGGAGCCGATTACGTCGATGCCCGCACCCCAGCCGGCGTGCTGGATGGCCTCGGCGGCGATGCCTCGGGTGTCGGCGTACACCGCGTCGTTGACGTTGCGCACGTCGTCCAGCGGGTCCAGGCCGAGCCACTGCGTCAGGTCGGCCTGCGGATCCAGGTCGATGCAGAGCACCCGCAGGCCCCGGCGGTCCAGGGCGGCGGCGATGCCGACGACGGTGGAGGTCTTGCCCACCCCGCCCTTCTGGTTAGTGAACGCGACGGTCAGCATGTCTACATACCTACATGTCTACATGTTGGCATGCAAGGACATCGACAGCGCGCCGATCTGGTGGTGCGACACGCCGCACTTCAATCACGTTGCGTGAGAACAGGTCACGGAGGGTTTCCATCTCGCCGGTTTGGCTCTACCGTCACTGCATCGAGGGCCAGCCAGTCCCCGGATAAGGCAAGGGCCCCGACAGGCGGCAACCCGTCGAGGCCCAAGAGCACATCACCAGTGGTCGCCAGATCTGCACTCGGAAAGGTCCGCCATGTCTAAGCGTCTCCCCACCCCCAAGTTCAACACGCCCGACCCGGAAGACCGCAACCCCCAAGTCATCCTCGGTTGGTGGATCACGCTGACCGCTCCCGTCGTGGCGGTGGTCCTCCACGACACCGGAGCCATGACTCTGCAGCTGGCCGCCGGCCTGGCACTGCTGGGGCTTCCTCTCCCCGGCGGCGACCGACCGGCGACCTGACAGGTACTTCATCACCGAGGTCGGACACTGGCCGGCGTACAGCAGCCCGCTGCGCGCCGGCCAGGCGTCGTCATGATGAAGGACCCACCCGGCCGCGCCGATCATCCAGGGGTGAGCACGACCACCCCCGCCGGCGCGACCAGCCAACGCGCCCGATAGGCCCGCACGGCGGTCACGGCGGTCACGGCGGTCACGGCGGTCACGGCGGTCACGGCGTCGCGGCACGGTCAGCCGTGGACCGCGACCGAGGACGTCGAACTGGCCGCCTGCGTCAATGACGACGACCTGGAGGCGTTTGCGTGGCGGTGGGGACGACGGTTCCTGTCCGTGAAGCAGCGGCGTCGCCGTCCCCGCACGGGGACGACGCGAACCGGCACGGGCTGGGTCCGATGACCGACGACACCGACACCGACACCGAGGCCGTGGCGGTCAAGCTGCTGCCGACCGATCCCCAAGACATGACCCCGCCGGCAGTGGCCTGGGCCAAGGCGGTGCTGGCGGAAGTGCGGACCATCCCGCGTGCGCGGCTGCAGGCATCGGCGCGTACATCGCTGACGGCGGTGACGTGGACCCTGGCCGCAGCGGCAGACTGGCTGTACACGATCCTGCCGAGTTTGCCGCCGCGGTCCTCGCGGCTCTGGGCACAGCATTTGGGGATGGAACGGCCCCCGGAACCCCAGGTGTTGTGGACTGAGGGGTGGACAAGGCGGGGACCGGCTGCCGTCCCCCTGTGGAGGACACGCCGACACGACACGACACGCCGAACACGCTGAGTCACGACCACTGACGACGGGTGGCCGCCAGGGGGGTGACGACGGAGCAGAACCGCAGGTCAGGGGTTTTGCACGCTCAGATGGCGTGCGGCGGAGTCCGATGCGTGAATGACATTCTTGTCACACACCATCTTGTGCCGGTTTTCCACACGACCCCGTAAGGGTAGTGTCCAAGTACCTGGATCACCCAGGCGCGGAACAGGAAAACCCCGGTCAACGCGGCGTCCTAGGAAAACTACGCGGCGACCAGGGTCCCTGTACTGCTTGCTTCGCAACACCCACATGGAAGGGATCCCACATGGGCATCTCGTACGACCGACGTTACCCGATGTCCGCTCAGGCGTCGATCCTGGGCGCGCTGCTGATTCTGGTGGTGCCGGTGCTGATCTACCTGCACCCGCTGATGGACCCGGCTCTGGCTGCCGTACCGGCGGCCATCGGGTTCCGCTTGTTCTGGCCTCGCCAGGGGCGTCCCCGGTGGGGGACCGGCGGGGCTGGTGATCGCCGCCGGCGTCCGCTGACCTGACGGATTGCTGACCCGGGCAGAACTCTTGCCCGGGTCAGTTCCGCAGCTCAGCCAGGAAGTCCACCAGCGCGTCGGGCTGCAGGTAGCCCAACGGGCCCTCATCCACCCCTGAGCGCCCCAGCGGGATCACGGTGACGCCGGCCATGGCCAGGCCGCGCTGCATGTCCTCGGGCAGCAGGTCGTCCTCGGCCAGGCGCAGGGCCCGGCGGCGGGTGGGTTCGTCAGCGTCGGCCCACCAGTCGGCCACGGCGTCGCGTTGGTTCACCTGCCCATCGTGGAGCCTGCGCGCCGGCGCTGGTCGGGGTCTCCAGCACCCTGGCCATCCGGTCCAGCTCCCGGCAACGGCGTCGCGGGATCGGCCGGGCTGGTGAGGTTGACGCCGGCGCGCAGGCGTTCAGGGGATCAGGCCGCCGGGGCGCCGTCCTGCGCGTCCAGGGCGTCCAGCCAGGCGGTGGCGACCTGCTGCGGCGTGGGCGTCCACGACCCGTGCGCCACCAGCGTCAGCAACTGCTGGACGGGCCCGCCCTGCCAGGGGCTGGCCGGTTCCGGGGTGCCCGGGGGCACCAGGGGGCGCCGCCAGGCCGGCCACGCGGTGGCGAACCCGGGGCACCACAGCACCCGGGCCCGGGCCAGCGCCGTCATCGTCGCGGCGGTGCCCGGCACCACCTCCCGGTCGCGCCCGGCGGTCAGGTAGGCGAACAGGGCCAGGTGCACCCGCCGCACCGTCTCCAGCTCGGCGTGCAGGGCGTGCAGGCGGGCCACCGCCGCGCGGGCCCGGTCGCCGGCCGCGCCGTTGGTGCGCAGCAGATCGTCGGCGGTCAGCGCCTGGCCGTGCTCACCGACGACGGCGCGCACCTGGACCATCAGCGCGTCG